>NZ_LWEE01000024.1:0-208 GCF_001635445.1 Halioglobus sp. HI00S01 | reverse complement strand
GCTGGATAACCTGGTAGCCGATCGTTTTCATCAGCCCCATATCTTCGCAGGCTGACAAAAATTCGCCGGGGCATAGCAGGCCACGCTCGGGATGGTTCCAGCGCAACAGGGCTTCAAGGCCCACCAGTGCGCCGGTGTTGAGATCTACCCGGGGCTGGTAGTGCAGTTCGAACTGATTTTTGCGCACAGCGGTACGCAGTTCCGCGGC
>NZ_LWEE01000023.1:0-205 GCF_001635445.1 Halioglobus sp. HI00S01 | reverse complement strand
CGTTCACGTCCACCGAAGGGTCGGTCAGCGCCAGGGTCAGACGGCCCTCGCCTTCAGCTGTGCGCTGAAATTGCAAATCGCTGATTTCTGAGTCCACATCAGCCACCGGGGTCACCTCAGTGGGCAATCGATTCGGATCGGAGGCAGGCTTGAGATAATCGTCGCCATCCTGGCCAACCACCAGGTACATGCTGTTGCCCTCAAC
>NZ_LWEE01000022.1:0-220 GCF_001635445.1 Halioglobus sp. HI00S01 | reverse complement strand
TGCGTTTCTCGGGCTGCCTTTCGCCCAGCCACCGGTAGGTGAACTGCGCTGGCAATCTCCCCGTCCTCCTGAATACCCCGCCGGCAAGCTAGCGGCGGATGCCTTTGCGCCTGCTTGTTTCCAGGGCGATCACATTACCAATTGGTATCGCGGTGTGGTTGAGGGTTTTGGTGGCAACCCCGACGAGGTAATGGCACCGGCGGTAAGTGAGGATTGCCTC
>NZ_LWEE01000021.1:0-219 GCF_001635445.1 Halioglobus sp. HI00S01 | reverse complement strand
CTGTGCTGATACCATGCCAGCGTATGCAGGCGCGGGTCACAGGCAACCTGGCTGCCTTCACCGAGGACAGTGGTCAGCCAAGCCACAGGGGGCTCTTCAATCAGGTGATGGTATTCAAACAGGTCAGGATCGACCTCATTGCGCACCTGCACGGTGTAGCGGCCATCGACGAATATCGCGGCGCGTTCGGCAAGCACCACAATAGCGCCGGCAGAACCG
>NZ_LWEE01000020.1:0-22703 GCF_001635445.1 Halioglobus sp. HI00S01 | reverse complement strand
TTCGTACTGGTCCAGCAGCTCACGCAGCTCCATTTCAACCAGCTCTTTCATCTCTTCGTATTCTTCGGTGTCGGCGCCGCCACAGTCTTCTGCGAGCAGGTCAGCCTTGTTCAGGAATACAACGATGTAAGGTACGCCTACCTGACGAGACAGCAGGATGTGCTCACGAGTCTGGGGCATGGGGCCGTCAGTAGCACCACAAACCAGGATCGCGCCGTCCATCTGCGCAGCACCGGTAATCATGTTCTTCACGTAGTCAGCGTGTCCGGGGCAGTCAACGTGCGCGTAGTGACGAATCGNAGAGTCGTACTCAACGTGAGAAGTCGCGATGGTGATGCCACGCTCTTTCTCTTCAGGTGCGTTGTCGATACCGTCGAAGGCTACCGCGTCGCCGCCCCATACTTCGGAGCATACGCGGGTCAGGGCCGCTGTCAGGGTAGTTTTACCGTGGTCAACGTGACCGATGGTGCCCACGTTTACGTGGGGCTTAGTACGTTCAAACGTTTCTTTTGCCATTACCAGGCTCCTCTCTAAAATGTGGGCAGAGGATCACTCCACCCAGTCAAAAAATCCTACTCAATCGGAGTCAGACCCCAATTTAAAACAGCGAAATTGGGGTCTGTCCCCGATTACGCGTACTTTGAAACAATCGCATCGGCCACACTCGCGGGGGCCTCTGCGTATTTCGAAAATTCCATGGTGTAGGTCGCACGACCCTGGGTTGCGCTGCGCAGGTCGGTCGCGTAACCGAACATCTCTGCCAGCGGTACCTCGGCGTTAATCACCTTACCTGAGGGATTTTCGTCCATGCCACCAATCAGGCCGCGCCGACGATTAAGATCGCCAACCACATCACCCATGTTCTCTTCAGGCGTCACCACTTCTACGGCCATAACGGGTTCGAGCAGTACTGCGCCGCCCTCGCTAGCGAGCTTCTTGGTCGCCATGCTTGCGGCAATCTTGAACGCCATTTCGTTAGAGTCCACATCGTGGAAGGAACCGTCGTACAGGGTGGCCTTCAGGCCCAGCAGGGGGTAGCCCGCCAGAACACCGTTCTGCATCTGCTCTTCGATACCCTTCTGTACCGCGGGAATGTACTCCCGGGGCACGATGCCGCCAACAATCTCGTTGACGAATTCCAGGCCTTCTGCGGTCTCGTCCTCGGCGGGCTCAAACTTGACCCATACATGGCCGTACTGGCCGCGGCCGCCGGACTGGCGCACAAACTTGCCTTCAATTTCCGCAGTGTTGCGGATCGCCTCGCGGTAGGCCACCTGGGGCTTACCGATATTGGCCTCTACACTGAACTCGCGACGCATACGGTCGACAATAATGTCCAGGTGCAGTTCACCCATACCAGAAATAATTGTCTGGCCGGTTTCTTCATCTGTCTTGACCCGGAAGGACGGATCTTCCTGGGCCAGCTTGCCCAGGGCAACGCCCATCTTTTCCTGGTCGGGCTTGGAACGGGGCTCCACCGCCACCGAAATTACCGGCTCGGGGAATTCCATGCGCTCCAGCACAATGGGGCTGTCCGGATCACAAAGAGTGTCACCGGTGGTGACATCCTTGAGGCCCACTGCGGCGGCGATATCGCCCGCCAGCACTTCCTTGATCTCTTCACGGCTGTTGGAGTGCATCTGCACCATCCGGCCAACGCGTTCTTTCTTCTCTTTGACAGAGTTGTACACGGCAGTGCCGGATTCCAACTTGCCGGAGTAAACGCGAAAGAATGTCAGGGTGCCCACGAAGGGGTCGGTGGCAATTTTGAACGCCAGCGAGGCAAAGGGAGCGTTGTCGTCCGCTTCGCGCGTCGCAGGGGTTTCGTCCTTGTCCAGCAAGTGCCCTTCGATCGCCTTCACCTCGGTGGGAGAAGGCATAAATTCGATCACGGCATCCAGTACCGCCTGCACACCCTTGTTCTTGAAGGCCGAGCCGCCCAGTACGGGCACGATCTCATTGGCCAGGGTGCGGGCGCGAATGCCCTGCTTGATTTCTTCCTTGGAAAGCTCGCCCTCTTCGAGGTACTTCTCGGTGAGCTCGTCGCTGGCCTCGGCAGCTGCCTCCACCATGAACTCACGCATTTCCTCTACCTGGTCAACCAGGTCTTCGGGCACATCGGCGTATTCAAAGGACATGCCCTGATCGGCTTCACTCCAAAGAATGGCCTTGTTCTCGATCAGGTCTACCACGCCCTTGAATTCGTCCTCGGCGCCGATGGTCATTTGCAGCGGCACAGCGTTGGCGCCAAGACGCTCCTTCAGCTGATCTACCACGCTCATGAAATCGGCGCCGGCACGGTCCATCTTATTGACGAACACCATACGCGGCACTTCGTACTTGTTCGCCTGGCGCCAGACGGTTTCCGTCTGGGGCTGCACACCGGATGACCCACACAGCACTACCACGGCACCGTCCAGAACACGCAGGGAACGCTCCACCTCAATGGTGAAGTCCACGTGTCCGGGGGTGTCGATGATGTTAATGCGGTGCTGGTCGAACTGCGCGTCCATGCCTTTCCAGAAACAGGTGGTAGCCGCGGAGGTGATGGTAATACCCCGCTCCTGCTCCTGCTCCATCCAGTCCATGGTGGCTGCACCATCGTGCACCTCACCAATCTTGTGGGACAGGCCTGTATAGAAAAGAACACGTTCGGTGGTCGTGGTTTTACCCGCGTCCACGTGTGCACAGATACCGATATTTCGGTATCTGTTAATAGGCGTTTGACGTGCCACGCTGCTTTCCTCGGAAAAAGGTGGTGATTAGAAGCGGTAGTGCGAGAATGCCTTGTTCGCTTCAGCCATGCGGTGAACATCTTCACGCTTCTTCACGGCATTACCTTTGCCCTGGGATGCGTCGATGATCTCGCCGGCAAGACGCTGGCGCATGGACTTCTCACCGCGGCCGCGAGCGTACTCAACCAACCAGCGCATGGACAGAGCCACACGACGGGCGGGACGTACTTCCACGGGCACCTGGTAGGTAGCACCACCCACACGGCGAGACTTAACCTCTACCATGGGCGCGATGTTTTCCAGCGCTTCGTCGAATGCTTCGAGGGGATCCTTGTTCAGTTTTTCCTGAACAATGTCCAGAGCACCGTAAACGATGGTCTCTGCGACGGATTTCTTACCACTGATCATTACGTGGTTCATGAATTTCGCCAAAGTCACGTTCCCGAACTTAGGATCGGGCAGTACTTCGCGCTTGGCGACTACTCTTCTTCTGGGCATATTAGCCTCTCTCTCTTCAGGGTTACCCGAACACCGACCTGCCACAAATGCGGGGGAGGCAGGGGTTCGGCCTTACTTACATCTATATAAGCCAGCTTACGCTTCAGGACTTACTTGGGACGCTTGGCACCGTACTTCGAGCGACCGTTACGACGGTCGGCTACGCCGGAGGTGTCCAGGCTGCCACGCACGGTGTGATAACGCACACCGGGAAGGTCCTTTACACGACCACCGCGAATCAGAACTACACTGTGCTCCTGCAGGTTGTGACCCTCACCACCGATGTAAGAGGAAACCTCGTAACCGTTGGTCAGGCGTACACGACATACTTTACGCAGTGCAGAGTTCGGCTTCTTCGGCGTGGTAGTGTAAACACGAGTACAAACACCACGGCGCTGCGGGCAGCTTTGCAGGGCAGGTACGTCGCTCTTTTCTACTTTGCGCTTCCTGGGCTTACGAACCAATTGGTTGATCGTTGCCATTCAGATAGAACTCCAAAAAATGTTGTATTTCATGGCCTTATGGCCATTTCCCCAGCTCCGGGCCGAATAACCCGCAAAACCTTAATAAAAGGCCACAGGAAACCACCCCAAAAATGAGGAGGCGGCATTCTATAGATGGCCCCACCTTGAGTCAACAACAAATCGTCCCCATATACCCGGCCCTGGCGGGAGAAATTTGGGTGTTTTTTGCTCCCCAAACAGGCCTTTTTCATGTACTATCCGCCACAATTTTTCTGGCCAAACTTTGAACGATTGAGAGACCCAATGTCTGACTTATCCCTTTACAGAAATATTGGTATTTTCGCCCACGTTGACGCGGGTAAAACCACCACTACCGAGCGCATCCTGAAGCTCACCGGTAAGATCCACAAGACCGGTGAAGTACACGACGGTGCTGCGACCACTGACTTCATGGAACAGGAGCAGGAGCGTGGTATTACCATTCAGTCTGCAGCAACCACCTGTTTCTGGAAAGATCACCGCCTGAACATCATCGACACCCCAGGACACGTTGACTTCACCGTAGAAGTTTACCGCTCCCTGAAAGTACTCGACGGTGGTGTTGGCGTATTCTGTGGCTCCGGTGGTGTTGAGCCCCAGTCTGAAACCAACTGGCGCTACGCGAACGAATCTGAAGTATCCCGTCTGATTTTCGTCAACAAGCTGGACCGTATCGGTGCTGACTTCTACCGCGTTGTGAAGCAGGTTGAAGACGTGCTCGGCGCCAACCCACTGGTGATGGTGCTGCCCATCGGCCGCGAAGACGGCTTCATCGGCGTTGTCGATCTGCTGACCCGCAAGGCGCACGTCTGGGCCGATAACGACAACCCCGAGAATTTCGAAATCACCGACGTTCCCGCCGACATGGCTGACGACGTTGAAGAGTGGCGCGAAAAGCTGATTGAAACTGCCGTTGAGCAGGACGACGAGCTGATGGAACAATACCTGGAAGGTAACGAGCCCTCCATGGAAGACATCAAGCGCTGCATCCGAGAAGGTACTCGCAAGCTGGACTTCTTCCCCACTTACTGTGGCTCCGCGTTCAAGAACAAAGGTGTACAGCTGGTACTGGACGCCGTTGTTGACTATCTGCCCAGCCCCACCGAGGTAGACCCCCAGCCGCTGACCGACGAAGAAGGTGAGCCCACTGGTGAATTCGCGACCGTTGATCCGGAAGAGCCCCTGCGCGCCCTGGCGTTCAAGATCATGGACGACCGTTTCGGCGCTCTGACCTTCGTGCGTATCTACTCCGGCGTACTGAACAAGGGTGACACCATCCTCAACTCCGCTACCGGTAAGACCGAGCGTATTGGCCGTATGGTGGAAATGCACGCCAACGACCGCAACGAACTCGATTCTGCCCAGGCAGGCGACATTCTGGCGATTGTCGGAATGAAGAACGTTCAGACCGGCCACACCCTGTGTGACCAGAAGAACCCCTGCACCCTGGAAGCCATGGTCTTCCCCGAGCCCGTTATCTCCATCGCGGTTGCTCCGAAAGACAAGGGCGGTGCCGAGAAAATGGGTATTGCGATCGGTAAAATGGTTGCAGAAGACCCCTCCTTCCGCGTTGAAACCGACGAAGACTCCGGTGAAACCATCCTCAGGGGCATGGGCGAACTGCACCTTGACGTTAAAGTCGACATCCTCAAGCGTACCTACGGCGTTGAGTTGGAAGTTGGTAAGCCTCAGGTGGCCTACCGCGAAACCATCACCCAGGAAATCGAAGATTCCTACACGCACAAAAAGCAGTCTGGTGGTTCCGGTCAGTTCGGTAAGATCGACTACCGCATCAAGCCCGCTGCGCCTGGCGACGGCTTCTCCTTCACCTCCACTGTTGTGGGCGGTAACGTACCGAAGGAATTCTTCCCTGCCATTGAGAAGGGCTTCAAGGTCATGATGGACGAAGGTCCGATTGCCGGCTTCCCCGTTCTTGACGTTGAAATCGAGCTGTACGACGGTGGCTTCCACGCAGTTGACTCCTCGGCCATTGCCTTTGAACTGGCAGCGAAGGGCGCATTCCGCCAGTCCATGCCCAAGGCCGGCGCTCAGCTGATCGAGCCCATCATGAAGGTTGACGTGTTCACTCCAGACGATCACGTAGGTGACGTTATCGGTGACCTGAACCGTCGTCGCGGCATGATCAAAGACCAGGACGCAGGCGCCACTGGCGTACGCATCAAGGCAGACGTACCTCTGTCAGAGATGTTCGGCTACATCGGCCACCTGCGCACCATCACCTCCGGCCGTGGCCAGTTCTCCATGGAGTTCAGCCACTACATGCCCTGCCCGCAGAACGTGGCAGACGAGGTGGTTGCCGAAGTCAAGGAGCGCAAAGCCAACGGCTAAGCGCTACCTTCAGGAAAAAAGGCCGGCTTATGCCGGCCTTTTTTTTGCGGTTGTTTCCTCACAGAACGACCATTCTGGCGTCGTACACCCGCGGACTATCGCATTCCGCCACGTCGTCCATGATCTCCTGGTGCTTGGCCCAACCACCGCCATTAGTGTAGTTATGCCAGGCCTCACCCAGCTGCTCATAGTTTTCAAAGCTCACCACCGAGTAGTAATCAAACTCAATATCGCTAAACCCGAGCTGTGGCTACATCAGCCATGACTGCCCCTTACCACCCATCTTCGACATGACCTCGGAGAACTTCTTGTGGGCCTGGTAGGCCTTCATTGAGTCGCTATCGTCAGCGATGATGCAGCTAGAGAACCACACGATGCCATTACCCTGAGGAGGCCCATTCAGCGCATGCACGGGGGTTGACGACATCAGTGAGTGGCTGCAACCAATGACCTCTGCATAGGACGCACCAAGGCCATCGTTATCCGCCATCCAGTTATCCATGCCCTGCCCCATTTGCTGGCCCGTCGCCCAAGAGCCAATCCAGCCCACGTCGAACTTGCCATCATTGGTTCTGAACTGCGGCGAAATGGTCCAGGCGCTGTAGCTGCCATCGTTCTTCTTCGACCATTTGGCGAACTTCTTGTTCAGGGCATCCAGGTCATCCCAGCCCTTATCCTCCTTGAAGCTGCAGGCGAATAACTCCACCGTCGCGCCTCCTCCTGGGCCGCGATTCCGAGCGGAGCCATTCCTGCGAACAGCGTAGCAGCCATCGCTATTGTTCTAATTTTCATAGATTTATTCCTCTTCGCATGATCACGAATGCAGATTAGAGGACAGAGAGGAACAAACATCGGGCAGTCACGTATCCCTGGCGCAGGTCTTCATCCCGGTTGCTATCCCCGGGTGGACGTCCCTGCCCCGATCCGAGCCTAAAAGTAGATCAAGTTAAGGATTGTTCAAGCTTCGTACAGAACGAAAGATATGTCCTGAGAGTGGCTCAAGGAAGGTGAGCCACTTCGATATCGATACGACTGCTCGCTGAAAGCCTGCCGGTCAGGGACAGGCGGTACTGCTCTGCACCGTAGCCGGCGGGAACGATCAGGCCAAGAACATCATTGCCCTGTGCGAAATGCGTTTCAATCATTCTTCCGGTACTAAATTCCGGCATCCCCCATTCGCTACTGGAGACCTGTAGCATCGCCCTGACCGGGCGGGGCAAAGACGTCCGAACCCGAAGGCAGAATGCGCCACTCTGAAATACTCGGGGAATGGAGAAGAGCAGACCACCGGGACTACGTGGGTCTCGGCGAGCAACCACTTTGACCGTATCGCCCCATTGGCAACTCTGCGAAGCACGGTTCATCCCAGCCAGTATCCAGTCGCCGATCGCTCCCCCCCACCCCAATACCTCCCGGCTCCAGACATAACGCGGATAATTGCGCTGCACCGCAGAAAACACCACGAGACTGGCCGCATCCAGTGTTTCGCGTGCGGTCTGCAGCCGATACTGCTGCATCCGCTCGAAGCTGGCGGACGGTGCTCTGGACACTAGGTAGGGCATTATTCGCTCATAGAAGGAATCATGCAGGAATAAGGGCGCTACAGGCATCTGTTGAGCCTCTCTAATAGGCTCCGGCTGGGGAGCTTCGATGGCGGGCAAATGTGAGGCATCGAGTGCCAGCATTGCGGCAAGGTCAGCTTGCTGGGGTATGCGTTCCGTCGCTACTGCACGCTGTGGAATGCCGATTTCGCCAGGCCTAGCTTCGAACAGCTGATTCATCGCATCAAAGCCTGCAGCTTCGGTCCAGTGCGTGTCCCACATGAGATAGGCAGGGCGACCCGCAGCCACGATCGCGCGCATCGGCGCGGAGTGGTCCACCACATGCGCACTGTCGGCGGCAGAGGAAATGGATTCGAAGCGGCTCAGGATGACGTCATAACACTGCTTATAAGCTTCTGCTCGACCACCAAACTTGTCGCGCTCAATACTGGCCTTATTAGGTGCAATGGCGAACACCAGTGGCAACTCCGCCGCGGAGACCAGATCGAACAGGAACGCCACACGGTCGAGCCGAGATTTCAGTCCAGGGTGAGCTGAACAATGCCAAAGGTTCAAGCCAGGTTTGAAAAACAGCCAACCGTCCTCACCGCTAACCACGGTGGGAGTTTCGATCTGTTCGGCCAGCTGCAATTGCGCTTTACTGACGACATTAATTGCCTCCTGCTTCACGGTCGCGGTCTCAAACAGAGCCTTGGCGAAGCTCGCCCGCGCCGCCGGGTCCGGTTTCAGCAACTCGGCAACCGGTGGTATTTCGGTGCGGGTCCGATTCTCAAAGCCCTCGCCAAGCCCAAATACCAAGAGCGACAGCGCGGGTGTCAGAAGCGCCAGGGCGACGATGATGATTTTTGCTAACTGTAGCTTACGCACGTCTAAAACCTGAAGTACAGGAAAGGGCTGAAATCACTCTGTAGCGCGAGTATCGCACCACAGATCACCGCAAAGGCCACATAGGCCAGCTTGACCCATTCCAGTGCGATACTGGAACGCTGGGCGAGCCACATACCGACCGTAATGTCTCGAGGCATGGCAAACGCTAACACACCCACACCCATGGCCAGCAGGGTCGTCGACGATAGCAGCGGCCGCACATCTTCAGATAACGCCAGCGACTGCGCTGTCACATCGAACATGGCCGAGTACACAACCATGGCATGGGCCAGATCCTCGGCCCGGAACAGCACCCAGCCGATGATGATCACAGGCGCCATGTAGCCTATGCGCAGCGCGAAGGAACGGAGCTGCGCCGCCCGCTTGGCCAGCACCAGCTTCTCGCCAATCAGGAACAGGCCGTGATAGAGCCCCCAGAGCACGAAGTTCCAGGCCGCGCCGTGCCACAGGCCGGTCACCAGAAACACCACCACCAGATTGCGCAGATTGGCCCAGCGGCCGACCCGATTGCCACCCAGTGGAATGTACAGGTAATCCCTGAACCAGGTAGAGAGCGAGATATGCCAGCGCCGCCAGAAATCTGTGATCGTGGCGCTGGTATAGGGGTGTTTGAAGTTCTCCAGAAACCGGAAACCACAGACCAGCCCCAGGCCGATGGCCATATCGGAATAGGCGGAGAAGTCGAAGTAAATCTGGATCGCGTAAGCCAACGCACCCAGCCAGGCATCCGCCATAGTGAGCTCTCCCGGCGGCACCGCAAAGCACGCATCGGCGACGAGGCCGGCATTGTCCGCGATCAGCACCTTCTTCAGCAGACCATGGGCAAAGCGCGACAGTCCCGCGGACACATTGTCCATGTGAATCTTGGGCTGGTGGTAGTCGTGAATAACATCCTTGTAGCGGACGATTGGGCCGGCCACCAGCTGTGGAAAGAATGACAGATAGGCAGCAAAAGTCAGCAGGTTTTTCTCAGCGGGAATCTCCTTGCGCCAGATGTCGACCAGATAAGCCACGCCCTGGAATGTATAGAACGAGATGCCTATGGGCAGCACAATGCCCAGAAACGGATTGTCCTGCACGCTGTCGACCAGTCTGAGAATATTATCACTGAAGAAGAAGGCGTACTTGAAGAAGCACAGCACCAGCAGGTTAAAAGCTACCCCGATGCTCAGCACAGCTTTCGAGGAACTGCGCCCCAGCCACAACCCCAGCAGCCAGTTCACAACGATAGACGCCACCAGCACTAGCGTGGCCAGCCCCGACGACCAATAATAAAAGATCAAGCTGAACGCCAGAATGAACACGTTGTGCCCGCGCCCTGCGCTCAGGTTGATGACCACCAGAGCCAATGGCAGAAACACGAAGAGAAAGAAGGGTTCAGAGAAAACCATGTATTTTTCTTATGTTCCCAGAGTCACAGGACGGCCGCTCCCCAATCTTCACGCCGCCCAAATGACTACAAGAACATAATTACGGCCAAAAAAAAAGTTCGCCCGGTTGGGCGAACTTCTTTAAGTGCGGATTTACTGAAAAATCAGCTATCAGCTTGCAGTGCTTCGGTCAGCGCCGCTTCGATTTCCTGAGCAGAAACCATCATGTCAGAGTCGGAATCGCGATTGCGTTTGCGCTCTTCGTGATAGGCCAGGCCAGTACCGGCGGGGATCAGACGACCCACAACGACGTTCTCCTTCAGGCCACGCAGGTAGTCGCGCTTGCCGGTTACCGCAGCTTCGGTCAGTACGCGGGTAGTCTCCTGGAAGGAGGCCGCTGAGATGAAGCTTTCGGTGGCCAGCGACGCCTTGGTGATACCGAGCAGCTCGCGCTCGCCGGTAGCAGCCACCAGGCCTTCGGCCTGCAGACGCTCGTTCTCTTCCAGCAGCGTGGTGTACTCGACCTGCTCGCCCTTGATCAGGCTGGAATCGCCGCTGGTAGTAATGATCACCTTGCGCAGCATCTGGCGAACAATCACCTCAATGTGCTTATCGTTGATCTTCACACCCTGCAGGCGGTAAACCTCCTGGATCTCATTGACGATGTACTTGGCCAGTTCCTCGATGCCCTTGAGACGCAGGATATCGTGGGGGCTGGGCGGTCCTTCAGAAACCACTTCACCCTTCTCTACGAATTCACCCTCGAACACGCTCATGTTGCGCCACTTGGGAATCAGTACTTCGTAGTGATCGGAACCATCCGCCAGCGGCTTGCCGTCAGTCGGGGTAATCACCAGACGACGCTTGCCTTTGGTTTCTTTACCGAAAGACACGGTACCGGAGATTTCCGCCAGAATGGCAGGCTCTTTCGGCTTACGCGCTTCGAACAGGTCGGCAACGCGGGGCAGACCACCGGTGATGTCACGGGTCTTGGAGCCTTCCTGCGGGATACGGGCAATGACATCGCCCGCGCCGATCTTGGCACCGTCTTCCATGCTCACCAGTGCCAGCGCAGGCAGGAAGTAGTGGGCCGGTACGTTGGTACCTGCCAGGCACAGTTCCTCACCCTTGTCGTCGACCAGGGTCACGGCAGGACGGATGTCCTTACCTGCAGCCGGACGCTCGGAGGCTTCCATCACCGAGATGCTGGACAGACCAGTCAGCTCGTCGGTCTGGCGCTTAATGGTAATACCCTCTTCCATACCGCTGAACTTCACGGTACCGGCCACCTCGGTGATGATCGGGTGAGTGTGGGGATCCCAGTTGGCAACGATGGCGCCAGCGGCAACCTCTTCGTTGTCCTTCACTTTCAGCACAGCACCGTAGGGCAGCTTGTAGCGCTCACGCTCGCGGCCGCGCACATCGAGAACAGAAAGTTCACCGGAGCGGCTTACCGCGACCAGGTTGCCGTCAGTGTTCTCTACGGTCTTCAGGTTGTGAATACGGACGGTACCGTCGTTCATCACCTGGATGTTGTCCTGGGCAGTCGCCCGGGATGCCGCACCACCAATGTGGAAGGTACGCATGGTCAGCTGGGTACCGGGTTCACCGATCGACTGGGCTGCCACAACACCGATCGCTTCACCCATGTTCACGCGGTGACCGCGTGCCAGGTCGCGACCGTAACAGGCGCTACAGATACCGTGACGAGTCTCACAGGTAATGGGCGAGCGAACCTCGATCTCATCGATGCTCATCTCTTCCAGACGCTTGATCCACAGTTCGTCCAGCATAGTGCCGGCGGTAATCGCGATCTCGTCTTCAGAACCGGGCTTCATTACATCGCGGGCCACGATACGGCCCAGCACCCGGTCACCCAGGGATTCGATGATGTCGCCGCCGTCGATAACCGGAGTCATCAGCAGACCGGCATCGGTGCCACAGTCGTCCTCGGTCACTACCAAGTCCTGCGCCACGTCAACCAGACGACGGGTCAGGTAACCGGAGTTCGCAGTCTTCAGAGCGGTATCCGCCAGACCCTTACGAGCACCGTGAGTAGAGATAAAGTACTGCGATACGTTCAGGCCTTCGCGGAAGTTCGCAATAATGGGTGTCTCAATAATAGAGCCATCCGGCTTGGCCATCAGACCACGCATACCCGCCAGCTGACGGATCTGGGCGGGCGAACCACGCGCGCCGGAGTCAGCGTAGATGTATACGGAGTTGAAGGATGCCTGCTGCTCTTCCTCGCCGTCGCGGTTGACCACAGTCTCTTTAGAGAGGCCTTCCATCATCGACTTGGAGATCAGGTCGTTGGCACGTGACCAGATATCGATCACCTTGTTGTACTTCTCACCCTGGGTTACCAGACCGGCAGCGTACTGCTCTTCGATCTCCATAACCTCGGCTTCCGCGTGTTCGATCAGGGTAGCCTTCTCTTCGGGGATCTCGAAGTCGTTCACACCGATGGAGGAGCCGGAGCGAGTGGAGTACTCGTAACCGGTGTACATCAGGCGGTCAGCAAAGATCACAGTCGCTTTCAGGCCAACCACACGGTAACACTGGTTGATGATGCGGGAGATAGCCTTCTTGGCCATGTCCTGGTTCACCATATCGAAGGCGATACCGGCGGGGACAATTTCCCACAGCAGCGCACGGCCGACAGTGGTTTCAGCAACAAAGGTACGAGTGATTGGGTCGCCCTCGTCCTGAACCACAGTCTCGGTGACACGAACCTTGACGCGAGCCTGCAGGTGTACGTGACCGGCAACGTAAGCACGGTGCACTTCGGAAACGTTGGCAAACAGCGTGCCCTCACCCTTGGCGTTAATGCGCTCACGGGTCATGTAGTACAGGCCCAGAACCACGTCCTGGGAAGGTACGATAATGGGCTCACCGTTGGCGGGCGACAGGATGTTGTTGGTAGACATCATCAGTGCGCGCGCTTCCAACTGGGCTTCCAGGGTCAGCGGTACGTGTACCGCCATCTGGTCACCGTCGAAGTCAGCGTTGTAGGCCGCACAAACCAGGGGGTGCAGCTGGATTGCCTTACCTTCAATCAGCACAGGCTCAAATGCCTGGATGCCGAGACGGTGCAGGGTCGGTGCACGGTTCAGCAGTACGGGGTGCTCGCGAATGACTTCGGCGAGGATATCCCATACTTCCGGCGGCTCGCGCTCCACCATCTTCTTGGCAGCTTTAATCGTCGTGGCCAGGCCACGGGCTTCCAGCTTGCCGAAGATAAACGGCTTGAACAGTTCCAGGGCCATCTTCTTGGGCAGGCCACACTGGTGCAGACGCAGGGTGGGACCCACCACGATCACAGAACGACCGGAGTAGTCTACGCGTTTACCGAGCAGGTTCTGACGGAAGCGACCTTGCTTACCTTTAATCATGTCAGCCAGGGACTTCAGCGGACGCTTGTTGGAGCCGGTAATGGCGCGGCCACGACGGCCGTTGTCCAACAGTGCGTCCACAGATTCCTGCAGCATACGCTTCTCGTTGCGCACGATGATGTCCGGCGCGTTGAGGTCCAGCAGACGCTTCAGACGGTTGTTACGGTTGATGACACGACGGTACAGATCGTTCAGGTCGGAAGTCGCAAAGCGACCGCCGTCCAGCGGTACCAGCGGACGCAGATCCGGCGGCAGCACGGGCAGCGCGTTCAGTACCATCCACTCAGGCTTGTTGCCGGAGTTGGCAAAAGCTTCCATCAGCTTCAGGCGCTTGGACAGCTTCTTGATCTTGGTCTCGGAGTTGGTTGCCGGGATCTCTTCGCGCAGCGTGGCAATCTCGTGGTCGAGATCCAACTGCATCATCAGGTCCTGGACCGCTTCCGCGCCCATCTTGGCGGAGAACTCGTCACCGAATTCTTCCATGGCTTCGTAGTACTGCTCGTCGGACAGCAACTGGCCCTGCTCGAGGGTCGTCATGCCCGGGTCGGTGACCACGTAGCTTTCAAAGTACAACACCCGCTCGATATCGCGCAGGGTCATATCCAGCAGCAGGCCGATACGAGACGGCAGGGACTTCAGGAACCAGATGTGAGCCACAGGGCTCGCCAGTTCGATGTGGCCCATACGCTCGCGGCGTACTTTCGCCAGTGCAACTTCAACGCCACACTTCTCACAGATAACACCGCGGTGCTTGAGGCGCTTGTATTTGCCACACAGACACTCGTAGTCCTTTACCGGGCCAAAGATCTTGGCACAGAACAGGCCGTCACGCTCAGGCTTGAAGGTACGGTAGTTGATAGTTTCGGGCTTTTTCACCTCGCCGAATGACCACGAACGGATCATTTCCGGCGAAGCGAGGCCGATGCGAATCGCATCGAACTCTTCTGTCTGGCCCTGGGCTTTCAGCAGATTAAGTAAGTCTTTCAAGGCTATTCCTCCACGTATTCGTTGTTGGCCAGTTACTCGTTCTCAAGCTCGATATCGATACCGAGCGAACGGATTTCCTTAACCAACACATTGAAGGACTCGGGCATGCCCGGCTCCATACGATGGTCACCATCAACAATATTCTTGTACATCTTGGTACGGCCGGTGACGTCATCCGATTTCACGGTCAACATCTCCTGCAGGGTGTACGCCGCACCGTAGGCTTCCAGTGCCCACACTTCCATCTCACCGAAGCGCTGGCCACCGAACTGGGCCTTACCACCCAGCGGCTGCTGGGTAACGAGGCTGTAAGAGCCTGTGGAACGAGCGTGCATCTTGTCGTCTACCAGGTGGTTCAGCTTCAGCATGTACATGTAGCCAACCGTTACGGGGCGATCGAATGAATCGCCGGTACGGCCGTCGTACAGGGTGAACTGGCCGCTGTCTGGCAGGTCGGCCAGGGTCAGCAGGTCCTTGATAGAAGATTCAGCAGCACCATCGAATACCGGCGTCGCCATGGGTACACCGCCAGACAGGTTCTTGGCGAGTTCCATCACTTCTTCGTCGCTCAAGGACTTGATGTCCTCTGTGCGGCCGGCACCGTTGTTGTAGATCGCCTCGAGGAACTTGCGCACCTCGGCAACCTTCTTCTGCTCCTCGATCATGACGTTAATCTTGTCGCCAAGACCTTTCGCCGCCATGCCAAGGTGAGTTTCGAGAATCTGGCCCACGTTCATACGCGACGGTACACCCAGGGGGTTGAGCACGATATCGACCGGCTCACCGTTCTCGTCATAGGGCATGTCTTCTACCGGCATGATCACCGAGATCACACCCTTGTTACCGTGACGTCCAGCCATCTTGTCACCGGGCTGGATGCGACGCTTGATCGCCAGGTAAACCTTGACGATCTTGAGTACGCCAGGCGCCAGGTCGTCGCCAGACTGCAGCTTCCCTTTCTTGTCTTCGAAACGCTCTTCGAGCAGTTTTTCCTGCTCCTGCAGCTGACGCTGGGCAGAGGCCAGGGATTCGTTCAGCTCGCTGTCAGACAGCTTCAGCTTGAACCACTGTTCGCGATCCAGTTCGTTGAGTACCTTCTCGGTGAGCTTGGTGCCCTTGGTCAGGCCACCGCCGGAGACGGTAGTCTTGTTCTTGATCAGGTTACCCAGACGCGCAAAGGTCGCTTCTTCGAAGATACGGAACTCTTCTTTCAGGTCCTTGCGGTACTCGTCCAGCTGGTGCTTTTCGATCTGCAGGGCGCGAGCGTCCTTTTCCAGACCGTCGCGGGTGAATACCTGCACGTCGATGACAGTACCCTTGGTGCTGGAAGGCACGCGCAGGGAAGTGTCTTTTACGTCGGAGGCCTTCTCACCGAAGATCGCACGCAGCAGTTTCTCTTCCGGGGTCAGCTGGGTCTCACCTTTCGGCGTGACCTTACCGACCAGGATATCGCCAGCGTCAACTTCAGCACCGATGTAGACAATGCCGGACTCATCCAGCTTGGCCAGGGCGCTCTCGCCAACGTTGGGGATATCAGAGGAGATTTCCTCGGGCCCCAGCTTGGTGTCACGGGCGATACAGGTCAGTTCCTGAATGTGGATGGTGGTGAATCGATCTTCCTTCACAACACGCTCAGACACGAGGATGGAATCCTCAAAGTTGTAACCATTCCAGGGCATGAACGCGATACGCATATTCTGACCCAGGGCCAGCTCACCCATGTCAATCGACGGACCGTCGGCGAGGATATCGCCGCGAGCAACCGCGTCGCCGGTCTTAACGATCGGGCGCTGGTTAATGCAGGTGTTCTGGTTGGAACGGGTGTACTTGGTCAGGTTGTAAATATCAACCGGCGCCTCATCGACACCTACGTCCTTGTCGTTCACGCGTACCACGATGCGGCTGGCGTCGACGGAGTCGATGACACCGCCACGCTTGGCAACCACACACACGCCGGAGTCGGCGGCAACGTGGCGCTCCATACCGGTACCTACCAGCGGCTTGTCGCTCACCAGGGTCGGTACAGCCTGACGCTGCATGTTCGAGCCCATCAGGGCACGGTTCGCGTCATCGTGCTCGAGGAACGGAATCAACGCTGCCGCAACGGAAACTACCTGCTTGGGCGAGACATCCATGTAATCGATGTCATCAGCACCCTTGAGGGTGTTCTCATTAAGGTGGCGAACGTTAATCAGCTCTTCAATGAAGTTGTTGTTCTTGTCCAGCGGTGCAGACGCCTGGGCAATGACGTGCTCGGCTTCGTTAATCGCGGACAGGAATTCGATATCGTCGGTGACCTTGCCGTTTTTCACCTTCCGGTACGGGCTTTCCAGGAAGCCGTACTCGTTGGTGCGGGCATAGGTTGCCAGCGAGTTGATCAAACCAATGTTCGGACCTTCAGGCGTTTCAATCGGACATACACGACCGTAGTGGGTCGGGTGTACGTCGCGCACTTCGAATCCGGCGCGTTCGCGGGTCAGACCACCGGGGCCGAGTGCAGAGACGCGGCGCTTGTGGGTCACCTCAGACAGCGGGTTGTTCTGATCCATAAACTGGGACAGCTGGCTGGAACCGAAGAATTCCTTCACAGCAGCGGATACCGGCTTGGCGTTGATCAGGTCCTGGGGCATGAGGCCTTCGCTCTCGGCCATGGAAAGACGCTCTTTTACAGCGCGCTCTACACGTACCAGACCGACGCGGAACTGGTTTTCTGCCATTTCGCCCACGGAGCGAACACGGCGGTTACCCAGGTGGTCGATGTCATCGACAATGCCTTTACCGTTGCGGATGTCAACCAGAGTAGACAGCACTGCAACAATATCTTCTTTGTCCAGAATGCCTTCGCCGGTGACTTCTTCACGGCCCAGGCGGCGGTTGAACTTCATGCGACCAACGGCTGACAGATCGTAGCGGTCGGAAGAGAAGAACAGGTTCTGGAACAGGTTCTCGGCGGACTCCTTGGTGGGCGGCTCACCGGGGCGCATCATACGGTAGATTTCTACCAGCGCTTCCAGTTCGTTGCGCGTGGTGTCCAAACGCAGCGTGTCGGAGATGAACGGACCGCAGTCCAGCTCATTGGTGTACAGCGTCTCGATTTCCTTAACGCCTGCCTCGTTCAGCTGGGCCAGAATCTCTTCAGTCAGCTCGGTGTTACATTCAACCAGGATTTCACCGGACTTCTCGTCAACGATGTTCTTGGCCAGGGCGCGGCCATTGAGATAATCGCCGGGGACTTCCAGCTCTGTAACGTTGGCTTTTTCCAGCTCGCGAATGTGGCGGGCGGTAATACGACGGCCCTGTTCAACCACAACCTTTTTGCCAGCCTTGATGTCGAACGCAGCAACGTCGCCGCGCAGACGCTCGGGAATCAGGGTGATTGTGTAATTACCTTCGCCATCGGTGTGGAAGGTATTTACATCGTAGAACATGCCGAGGATTTCCTCTGACTGGTAACCCAGCGCGCGCAGCAGCACGGTGGCAGGCAGCTTACGGCGACGGTCGATACGTACGTATACCAGATCCTTGGGGTCAAACTCGAAGTCCAGCCATGAGCCACGGTAGGGGATCACCCGGGCGCTGTACAGCAGCTTGCCGGAGGAGTGGGTCTTGCCCTTGTCGTGGTCGAAGAATACACCCGGGGAACGGTGCAGCTGGGACACGATTACACGCTCGGTACCGTTGATGACGAAGGTACCGTTGTCGGTCATCAGGGGGATCTCCCCCATGTAGACTTCCTGTTCCTTGATGTCCTTGATGGTCTTGTTGGACGAATCCTTATCGTAAATGATCAGGCGCACTTTCACCCGCAGGGAGCAGGAGTAGGTCACACCGCGCAGCTGACATTCGTTGACGTCAAAGACAGGCGTGCCCAATGCGTAATCGACGTATTCCAGGGCAGCGTTACCGGAGTAGCTGACAATGGGGAATACGGATTTGAAAGCCGCGTGCAAGCCATAGGCGCCGCGCTTATCCAGTGGAACACCCTGCTGGGTAAATTTACGGTATGAATCGAGTTGAATCGCAAGCAGGTAAGGTACATCCATTACCTTCGGCAGCATGCCGAAATCTTTGCGAATACGCTTTTTCTCAGTGTACGAGTATGCCATCAGTACTCCCCAGCATGTTGATGTAAAGGGGACAGACCCCTTTTTCTTCATTCAAGCTTTTGCGGTCCATTTTTGAGCCTGGAATTGGGTTCTTCCCCCCATTTTCTGACTTCAAAAATCTGCCCGCATTAAGCGGGAAAAGGCCGGTGGGCTTTCGCTCCACCAGCCTTGTCCTTGTCCGGCCGCCCGAGGGCGGTGCGGACGATTGCAGAACTTACTTGAGTTCTGCAGCGCCGCCGGCTTCTTCCAGCTGCTTCTTGATGTCTTCGGCTTCTTCCTTGGAAGCACCTTCCTTGATGGGGGAAGGAGCGCCGTCAACCAGGCCTTTGGCTTCTTTCAGGCCAAGACCAGTTACTGCACGTACTACCTTGATGACGTTAACTTTCTTGTCACCAGCAGAAGTCAGAACTACGTCGAACTCAGTCTTCTCTTCTGCAGCCGCGCCAGCGTCGCCGCCAGCAGCAGCCGGTGCAGCAGCAACAGCTGCAGCAGCGGTTACACCAAACTTCTCTTCCATTGCTTCGATGAGCTCAACGACTTCCATTACGCTCATTTCTGCAATTGCATTCAAAATGTCTTCTTTAGACATGACTTTCGTCTCCTATCTAGCTGATAAAAATTTCGGGAAATGGGGCTTACGCCGCCGCTTCCTTCTGATCGCGTACTGCAGCGAGTGTGCGAACCAGTTTTCCAGGTACTTCGTTCATGGTCTGTACCAGCTTGGTTGCCGGCGCTTGCATAACACTCATCAGCATTGAGAGTGCCTGGTCGCGGGTCGGCAGCTTAGCCAGAACATCCAATTGCTCAGCACCCAGCATCTGGCCACTTACCGCCAATGCCTTTACTTCAAATTCTTCGTTGTCTTTCGCGAAGTCCTTGAAGAGTCGTGCCGCTGCGCCCGGGTCTTCCATAGAAAAACCGAACAGGGAGGGACCGGCGAGAGTGTCGTTAACGCACTCATACTCGGTACCTTCCAGCGCCCGCTTGGCCAGGGTGTTGCGTACTACACGCAGGGTCACCTGGTTTTCGCGCGCTTCTTTGCGCAGAGCAGTCATGCTGTCTACCTGTACACCGCGGGCATCCGCGATAACGAGGGACAGTGCACTGGTGGCTGTCTCGTTAACTTCAGCTACGATCGCTTTCTTGTCTTCGAGTCCAATTGCCACTGGATATACTCCTGGGTTGCTTTACATTGGTACTCACAAACCTATGTGAGTACTGCTCGCGTGGTGAACACTTTCACCATCTGCGTAGGCTTTGGCGTTGATACAACTCGCCTCAATTAAACCGCCACTGATAAACCGAATCAGCATTGGCACCTACGGTCTTTGATGGCCTTTAGTTCTCAGCTAGTGGGCTTGCGCCCCGCCTTGTCCAAAGACCTCAAAGTGGATCGGATCCAACCTGTGGGTTTTCACCGACCTACCGCTTTCCCTTCCCTGGGAAAGCTTTGAGGAGCCGCCCCTTGTGGGGGCAGCTCAACAATTACGACTCCAACGACCCCTGGTCGATGGTGATGCCCGGGCCCATAGTGGTGCTCAGGCTGATTTTCTTCATGTAGACGCCCTTGGCAGCGGCAGGCTTGGCCTTCTTCAGGTCAGCCAGTACAGCTTCCAGGTTGCCGCGAATGGCATCCAGGTCGAAATCGATCTTGCCGATACCGCCGTGAACAATGCCGTTCTTGTCGGTGCGGTAGCGCACCTGACCAGCCTTGGCGTTGTTAACCGCAGTTTCCACATCGGGAGTTACGGTGCCAGTCTTGGGGTTGGGCATCAGGCCGCGAGGACCCAGTACCTGGCCCAGCTGGCCAACAACGCGCATGGCGTCGGGAGAGGCAATGACGACGTCGAAGTCCATCATGCCGCCCTTGATCTGTTCCGCCAGGTCTTCCATGCCTACCAGATCAGCGCCGGCGGCCTTGGCTTTCTCAGCAGCTTCACCCTGGGTGAAAACCGCAACGCGCACGTCGGAACCAGTGCCGTTAGGCAGAGTGGTTGCGCCGCGAACAGCCTGGTCAGATTTACGGGCATCGATGCCCAGGTTTACGGCCACTTCAACGGTCTCGTTGAACTTGGCAGTGGCGAGTTCCTTCAGCAGGCTTACCGCTTCTTCCAGCGGGTAGGCCTTCTCAGGGTTCACCTTCTCTTTAAATGCCTTCTGGCGCTTGGTCAGCTTGGCCATCTTAATTCACCCCCTCAGTTTCGATACCGGCGCTGCGGGCGGAACCGGCGATAGTGCGCACGGCTGCGTCCATGTCGGCAGCGGTCAGGTCAGGCCACTTCTGGGTAGCCACTTCCTCCAGTTGCGCACGGGTTACCTTGCCCACCTTGTTGGTGTTAGGGGTACCGGAGCCCTTCTTGATCTTGGCGACTTTGCGCAGCAAAACGGAAGCCGGAGGCGTCTTCTTAATGAAGGTAAAGGAACGATCGTTATACACAGTGATAATAACGGGAATCGGCAGACCGGGCTCAGTGCCCTGAGTCTCGGCGTTGAACGCCTTACAGAATTCCATGATGTTCACACCGTGCTGACCCAGAGCCGGACCTACCGGGGGGCTCGGGTTGGCCTGACCAGCAGGCACTTGCAGCTTAATATAAGCTTCGACTTTCTTAGCCATGAGTTTACTCCCGGGTTCAAACGTCTGTTCGGCTGGGCCTACTAAGACTCCCCATCAAGGCGGATAACCGCCATTTATTTCGTCATCCCCGCGGAGGCGGAGGCGACACCATCATCAGGCCTTTTCGACCTGACCAAATTCCAGTTCCACCGGGGTGGAACGACCGAAAATGAGCACCGCCACGTTGAGGCGGTTCTTTTCGTAGTTAACCTCTTCAACAACACCATTGAAGNCGTTGAAGGGGCCATCGATAACCCGCACCATTTCGCCGGGCTCGAACAATGTCTTGGGACGAGGTGCTTCCACACCATCTTCCACGCGCTGCAGAATGGCCGCAGCCTCCGCTTCGGTAATCGGCGCCGGCGCATCCGCCTTGCCGCCGATGAAACCCATCACGCGGGGGGTTTCCTTGACCAGGTGCCAGGTTTCGTCCGCCAGCTCCATCTGCACCAGCACGTAGCCGGGGAAGAACTTGCGCTCGCTGCGACGCTTCTGGCCGCCGCGCATCTCAACCACCTCTTCGGTGGGAACCAGGACTTCGCCAAAGCGGTCCTGCATGCCGTGCAGCTCGATGCGCTCTTTCAGGGCAGAGGCAACTTTCTTCTCATACCCGGAATAGGCGTGAACCACATACCAACGCATTGCCATCGCTAACCCTTTTACCTGTTCTTAACCAATCGCCAGCGACACCAGCCAACCCAGGAAGCTATCCAAGCCCCAGAGCAGCAGCGCCACCAACAACACAAATACCACCACGATCATCGTGGTCTGCACGGTTTCCTGACGCGTCGGCCAGACCACCTTGCGAATTTCGGTACGCGAACCTTTTACCAGCGCCCAGAACGCCGCCCCCTTGGCGGTTTGCAGGGCAACCAGAGCAGCAACAATTCCGAGCGCAACAATACCCAGCACGCGGTAAAGCAGTGACTGGTCTGCGTACATACTGTTGCCGACAACCGCTACGCCGATCAGGACGAAGACAACAAGCCACTTCAACCCATCGAAACGGCTCGCGCTAGTTTCAGCACTCATTCAACTATCCTTTATTCAGAGCAACCCATCAGTGGCTGCTCCCTGCCATAAAATGGCAGGCCAGGAGGGAATCGAACCCCCAACCTGCGGTTTTGGAGACCGCTGCTCTGCCAATTGAGCTACTGGCCTAAATCTCTCATTTAGACGACGAAGCCGAACTGCTCTCTCAAGCGGTTCGGCTTGGTCTGATCCGGAGCGAAACCTTAAGTTCCGCTCCAGCGAGCATCGATTACTCGATGATCTTGGCTACAACACCAGCGCCAACAGTACGACCACCTTCACGGATCGCGAAGCGCAGGCCATCTTCCATCGCAATCGGAGCGATCAGAGTGGCAACCATCTGTACGTTGTCACCAGGCATTACCATCTCAACGCCTTCGGGCAGTTCACATGCACCAGTTACGTCAGTAGTACGGAAGTAGAACTGCGGACGGTAGCCCTTGAAGAAAGGAGTGTGACGACCGCCTTCTTCCTTGGACAGAATGTAAACCTCAGCTTCAAACTTGGTGTGAGGGTTTACAGAACCGGGCTTGGACAGCACCTGGCCACGCTCAACTTCGTCGCGCTTGGTGCCACGCAGCAGAATACCTACGTTCTCACCCGCACGACCTTCGTCCAGCAGCTTGCGGAACATCTCAACACCAGTACAGGTAGTGGTCTG
>NZ_LWEE01000019.1:0-220 GCF_001635445.1 Halioglobus sp. HI00S01 | reverse complement strand
ACGGCTCAAAGCACTGGGCCGTATTCACGATCGCAATCAGGCACTGGCCGCGATTGCCGCCGTCACTGAGGCCGGGTTCGACAATTTCAATATTGATCTGATGCACGGCCTTCCGGGACAGGATGAAGCGGGCGCCTCCAGCGATCTCACCACGGCACTGGGTTTCAATCCGCCCCACCTTTCGTGGTATCAACTGACCATCGAGCCCAACACGGTGTTT
>NZ_LWEE01000018.1:0-219 GCF_001635445.1 Halioglobus sp. HI00S01 | reverse complement strand
AATGATCAAAGTCCTGTCTTCCACGAGATATTCAAGGATTAAGTCTTTGAATATCAACTAGTTACTTCGCCTCCTCCCAGTCAGCCCTGTGACCGAAATTTGCTGATAGCGGTCCTCCTAATATGCAACTGGGTGCATACTGGGCACAAGTCGGGCGAAGTTAATTAAAGGCGCGGAATTATACCTAGATGAGCCCGGTAGTAAAGCAGCTTAATGCCT
>NZ_LWEE01000017.1:0-219 GCF_001635445.1 Halioglobus sp. HI00S01 | reverse complement strand
CTACGGCCTAATGAACAGCACCCAGCTGCGCACCATAGCCCGCCTGTCGCGCGACTTTGACAAGGGCTATGTGCATATCAGCACCCGCCAGAACATTCAGTTCAACTGGCCGGAGCTCGCCGAAGTGCCTGACATGCTCGCGGAGCTGGCCAAGGTTCAGATGCATGCCATCCAGACTTCGGGTAACTGTATTCGCAACACCACCACCGACCAGTTTGC
>NZ_LWEE01000016.1:0-230 GCF_001635445.1 Halioglobus sp. HI00S01 | reverse complement strand
GCGCATGTCAATCAGCGTCTTTGATCTGTTCAAAATCGGTATTGGCCCTTCCAGCTCACACACGGTCGGCCCGATGCATGCGGCCCGTCACTTTGCACTGCGCCTCGCCGCCGAGCAGAGCCTGTCCCAGTGTCAGCGCATCAGTGCCGAGCTCTATGGCTCCCTGGGCGCGACGGGCGCTGGCCACGGCTCACCCAAGGCCATTCTGATGGGGCTGGAGGGAGAAACAC